>JAUYAO010000053.1 GCA_030692565.1 Nitrospira sp. | reverse complement strand
CGGATCTCGACGCCTTCGTGCTGAAGATGAAGGAGCGGGCCGTGTCGTTCGTCGTGGAAGCGTTTGACACGCCGGTCTGCCGCATGGCGGTGATCGAGGATCCGGACGGCAATCACATCACGATCCACAAGCGGCATGCATAGGACTAGGGGGTCATCCTAGTTTCCTTGAGCAGACCCTCGTATTATATCGTGACTCACCGTTCGTTAAACCACATCGATAGGCCTGAGACATGCGCAGATTTCATCGCTCCGTTTCCTGTGTAAGTGGACGATATGGCGCTGGCTTCACTATTCCAGCCCCCTATCCAGCAGCAACTCGCTCGGAGTGGCGCCGGCTTGCGGGATGAACCTTTTCCACACTCCACAGCGACCGAGACTTCCCACATTACAGAATCGCATCGTCGACTCGTGGCATGGCGCCTCATGTATGCGGACCATGCTAGACAGTTTACCGAGGATGGCTGACGCTTCGTGCGCCAGCGGCAACTGTCCGGTTGTCGCAAAAGGCTTCAACTCATCAACCACCGTCTACCTACGATTCATCACTTAGATGCTGAGAACGATATGATTTTTTGATGTTCGGTCCCAACGACGGCATGCCCCCTCAATCCGGCACGCAGGTTGCTGTAGGACTACTGTATGAACTCATGAGCTTCGGCTGGGATGCTCGACATGCCATGGGCACTATTCAACCAGGAGGGCATCCATGACCATCTTCCAAACTTGTCGCCATCATTTCACTACGCTTCTCGTCTGTTGCCTATTCACTCTCGCCGCCTGCGGCGGGGGTGGTGGAGATGGAGATGTTGCTCCCGCAGCTCCTGCCACTCTCACGATCAGCGGAACGGCCGTCTCCTCCAACAACGGATCGCTGGCCAAGCTCTTTCCACGACAGGGGGTATTTCAGTGGTTCGCGTCGCTGTTCGTGAGCGACAGTTTTGCCCAAGCCGTCGGCCTCGGTCCTGTCCGTAACGCGCGTGTTGTGGTTTTCAAGATCAACGACAACGGTACGGTCCAGACCAGCGCGGGCAATCTAACGGGCATCATTGCGGAATCGACGACGGACGCAAACGGCTTTTATCGCGTGACCCTACCCGCCTCATTCAACCCGGCGAGCGACCTGATTGTACAGGTATCGAACGCGGCAGCCGGGACCGCACCAGCGTCCATCCCCTCGCTGAACGTTATCAATGCGCCGGCTTCTCAAAGTATTGCCGCAATCGACCAGGCCTTTGGCCGTGTGATCAACGTCTATCTAACTCCGGGGACCGAGGTCGCCACCCGTGAGATGATCGCCAGAGTGCAAGCGACGAGCGGCACCCTGGCCAATTTCACCACCCAGGAAACCACCGCCTTTACGGGACTGCTGGCGAGTTCTTCCCTGAGCATCACTGCCGCCACGCTCCCTCAGACCCTGGCTGACATCAAGACGCAATTGCAGCCGGTCATTACGGAAGCGCTCAATCTCATCGCGCCTCCTGGAACCGTGAACCAATCGACACTCACAGGAAGTTACGCGGTGGCACGGTTTTTTGCAGGGCTCGATATCGCAAACTCCCGCACGGGACGCTACCTCCACGCCGGAACCGCAATGCTTGACGGCGCGGCGGGAACTTTCACCCTGCCCTTTGCCGAGGAAGGGTCCTTCTTGGGTGAAATGTGCGGCGTCGGAGGTGACCTCTGTCAGCGGACCTTCGTGACCTCGCTCACTCTCAACCGCACAGACACCATGACCGGCAGCTTTTTGTATCTGCCGTCGACGAACCAAGTCGTCTTCACCGACTCATCCGGCGACGTCCTGACGGGCTCCACAAACCCCGATGGCACGGTGGTCTTGCTCCCCTTCATGGACGGAAGACGCGGCATCGGCATGGGCTTCGGTCTCGCCATCAAGAAAGGGAGCAACCTGACTACAGCAGACATCTTGGGCACCTACAACTTTGCCGAGTTCGGTTCTGAGGTAAGTCCCACCGGCTCTTCTACCGGCTCATGGCAATCCCCGATCAACAGCTATACCGGGACGGGGGCCGTGTCCTTTGTAGCTCCCAGCATTGTCAATGTAGCGGGAGCGGAGTCCACCATGACGCAGACGATCAATTGCACAATCGGAGGCCCGCAAGGCTGTACGATTTCCGGAACGCTTGGGAATCTCCCGGAACCCATCACTCTCAACGGAACATTCAGCGTGGCATCGGATGGATCTTTCACGATTACCAACCCCGGGCCGCCAGTCGAGACTACGAGAGGCACGCTCGGAGGCGACAAGAATCTCGCGCTGATTCCATTTCTAGACGTCGCGGGCGGTGCGGTGGCTGTCTCGGTGAAACAAAGCACTGGTTTGACCAACGCCGGTCTCAACGGTCTCTATAGCCTGCTCATGTTCCGTGACACCCACGACACTCTCGGGCACCTCACTACCACGCTCTATACGGGAACGGTGACCTTCAACGGGAGTGGCGGCCACACAGTGGCAGTCCAAAGCACCTTCGCGGATCTAGCCGATGACTGCATTGGAGGAGCCTGTGGCTATCACGTCAATTCGAACATAGGAAGCACACCGACCCCCTTCAACGCGTCTGGAAGCTACAGCGTGACCACCGGCACAAACGCGGTGTCGATCACAGTCCCAGGCCTCGGCACGTTCAGTGGGTTCGCGATGCCCGGTATTGCCGCGCCATCGAGCGCCTCGTTCCTCTACACCACAGAGACGTTTGACAGTCAGCCTCGTCCGGGTGGCGGGAATCATAGCGGCCGGACGATTGCGTTGCTTGTGAAACGATAAGTGCCGATGCAAACAATACCTGGGTGCCTCCGCATCGCCGGAGGACCCCAGGACATAAGAAAGGTGAAAAAGATTGGGACGATCTGAAAGGAGGATCATCGTCATGAAGAGCGAAAAACAGTCTGTGTCACTAGTGGCCACGTCATTGTTGGTTCTCACTCTCGCCGCCTGCGGCGGCAGCGGTGGCGGAGACGGAGGGGGCGGGACGGGGCCGGCCAATACGGGGCTTCTGGTGCAAGGAACCACGTGGGCACCCAACGGTTCCTTCGCCAAGGCCACGCCAGAGAGTTTCTTTCAGAAGTGGTTTGCTTGGCTGTCGGCCGGCGACGTGTATGCTCAGGCCGCTCGTCAACCATTGGCCAACGCCAGGGTCATCGTGTTTCGAATCAACAAGGACGGATCGATCCAGACGTCTGCGGGGAATCCAACCGGTGTCATTGCGGAATCAACAACGGACGGCGGCGGGCGGTACAGTTTCTTCCTTCCCGTGGGAGTCGGGTTCTCCACTGATGTGATCATTCAAGCATCCGACACGCCGGCTGGAGCTGCACCGACTCCGATCGGCAATCCGCGCAGCATGAATGCGCCGGTGACCGAACCTGCCGTCAACATCAATCCATACACAGAAGCCGGCCTGCGTGAGATGCTGGCTCATGCCCAGCCGCTTATCGGGTCGCTTCCGAGTCTATACGCCAATCAGGAGACTTCCAGCTTTTTATCTTCTCTCGAAGCGATGGCCAGCGCCACAGGAGTGACCCTTCAGGACACCATCAACAACGTCCGCACGGCGAATGCCCCATTGATCGCCGCCGGCCTGAACCTCCTGGATGAACCGGGAGAGGTCGATCAGTCGACGATTGCGGGAAACTATGCGATGGCCGGTTACTTCGTCGAAGCCGACAATGCTGGAGTGATCAAACGATTCACGCACGGGGGTACGGCGACGTTTGACGCGGCGACGGGGCGGTTTGAGACCACCCTGCAGGTGCAGGGCGGCCAAACAGCGGAGTCCTGCAGCGCCGCCTGCAGCCGCGCATTCGCCCGGAGCCCTTATGCCACTGGCCCATTCAGCATCGGCGGGTCCTATCTGTACTATCCGACGAGGCACGAACTGTTTCTGAAGTCGGACAGCGCGCAGGTTGAGATCGTGAAGGTCGGCACCACCGAGAATGTGATGATGTTTCCCCAGGGCTTTGTCGCACCAATCGGCGGTATTCCTAATGGCTTCACCGTCGCAGTCAGGAAAGGGAGCGGCGTGACTCCAAGCGATCTTGGACCAGGCGCCAATCTCTTCAGCTTGGAAACCAGCTTGAACCCCAGCGCCCCACCTGCCACCGGTACCTGGGGAGGACCGCTTGAAGCCTTGACCGCTAACGGCTCGCTCACATTTACCCCTCCCACCGTGACGCTGACCGGCACCGGCGATAGCATGAACCAAAGCGTCTCCTGTACTCCCACCGCGACAGGCTGCACTATCACGGCGAACGTCATGCAATCGATCGATAATCTCGGCGTGCCGAATCTCCCCTTTACCGTCACCTCAGACGGCACATTCACGATTACCTCCGGCCCGGACTCCATCCAGGGTACGGTGGATCGCTCCAAATCCCTCATCATGTTTCCCGGAAATAACGCTGACGGCGCGGCAATCACGTTTGCGAGCAAGCAGGTTGGCAATCTGACCGCAGCCAGTCTAAACGGCACCTACTTCGCCATTATTACGCGGGAAATCATGGATCAGGGCGGCCGGATCAGGACCGTCCAACACGGCGGCACGGTCACCATGAGCAATGGAACTTTCAGCTTTGCGGACGCAGGCCAGCTAACTGGAGGACCTTCCCTGGTCGAACGGCGGGAAACCTGTCCTTCAACCGCGACGTGCGCGATTCAGATTGCCGCTTCGGGGAACATTCCAGCGACCTTTTCGGGCACCTACACGGTGGAGCCCGGCGCGAGGCTGCGGCTGACGTTTGCGACCGAATTCGGAGAGTACATCGGGGCTGCGGCGCCTGATACCTCATTCATTCATGGCATTACTAGTAGGAACGGCGTCTTCGTTCCAGGCCAAACCACCTTCAGCGAACGGTCGATGATCGTCATGCTCAAGCAGTAAAACGGATAGTGCGACGAGGGTGAGTGTGCTATTCGACACTCGCTCTCGATTGCGATTGGGATCCTGAACTGGGGAATCAGGTCCCTACGCCTTTTCGAAGACATGCCCCTTACACGCTTCCACCACCTGGCTCTTGGTTGCGCAGAGCTTCAGAATGATGACGACAGCCAGAACGTAGAGCTTGGTGATACATGAGCAAGAGCAGCAGCCCCACTCGCCCAATACGGCAACGGTTAGGAGCGTACCCCGTGATCACATCCATCGCCTTCACCGCCTATCCGGTCTCGAACATGGAACGGGCGCGGGCCTTCTACGAACATGTGCTTGGGCTTCACAAGAGCTATGACTATCAAGACATCTGGGTGGAATATGACCTTGCAGGTTCGACCTTCGCCATCACGACGACGGAGATGGG